>JAOZHR010000030.1 GCA_026014805.1 Candidatus Bathyarchaeota archaeon
GACCCATAGTGGTTTTCAGGCAAATTGTCGTAATGTTTTTAAGGCCTCTTTTAAGTTTTCCCTCAAGTCTCCGCACTACAGTCATTATGTTTTCGGCAATTTCCTCGTCTTTCATGTCTTCTGTGCCTACTACGCATTGAAGAATTGGTTGACCTCGAAGTCGTATGGTCACAGTTTTCTTCCATTTTTCGATTTGTTTTTTGATGTTCACTGTAGGAGGAACAGGTTTTGGCATCTTACCTCTGGGTCCAAGAGTTGAACCTAAGGTTTTTCCTACTAAAGGCATCAGTGGAGCTTCTGCTATGAAAACATCATAGTTATTCGCCAGTTGTTTTTGCTGTTTTTTATCGGTGGCCAAGGTTTCCAGTTCTGCATTACCTATAACAAGTTCGGCGCCAGCTTTCTTGGCCTTGAGTGCAAGTTCTCTAGTTGCGATTACACATACTTTTCGTTTCTTGCTTGGTGCGTGAGGGAGTTCTATTGTTTCCTGAATCTTTGCCTCAGGCTTTTTCATGTCGATCTCGCGAAGGTTGATGATTAATTCAATGGATTGGTTGAATTTCTTCTTTTCAGACCGTTCCCTAACTTTTTTGATCGCCTCTAGAATCGTCTTTGTGCTCAACGACATTGCCTAGGCCTCGTGCCAAATCTCGTATAGAAACCCGTTATAAAAAGATTGTTACTGTTCTTTCTCGAAAAGAGAATCATATTTGCCTTCGTCTATTTCTCGCTGCACTTCTCGAGGGTCTCTGTTTTCCACTGTTACGCCCATACTGACACAGCTACCTAAAACTTCTTTAGCTGCTAGCATAAGCGATTTGGCCAACAACTCCGGTCTTTTCTTCTTAGCGAGACTCGCCACTTGTGGCATGGTAAGATTGCCCACTTTCTCCTCTTTTGGGCTGCCTGAACCCTTCGAAATCTTCAATGCACTCACGATTAGCGCAGAAGTGGTAGGAGTGCCTACAGTGACCTCAAACTCTTTAGTCTCAGGGTCGACAGAAATCTTGACAGGAACTTTCATTCCAGCGTAGTCCTTCGTCAGCTCGTTGATTCTGTTTACTATGGTCAGAACGTTAACACCTAATGGACCTAAGGCAGGACCCAATGGTGGTCCGGCGGTTGCTTGTCCACCATTTACTAATGCGTTAATAATTTTCTTTTCAACCATTCCTATTTCGCCTTCTTAGCTTTTTCCACAACTTTGACATAATCTGCGTGAACCGTTATGGGGAGAGTGAAAGTTGCTTCTAGAAGTTCGAGGATTACTTCACTCTTTGTTTTGTCGATACGAGTAATTTTTGCTTTCATACCTTTGAAAGGGCCACTGATAATTTCCACAACGTCGCCAACATCCAATTCTTCAATGACGGGTTTAACTACAATATATCTTTCAACCTCGGAAAAACTCACGATTCCTGGAACCCTAGATCTGACATGTTTAATTCCGGCAATTGCTTCTTCAACAAAATGCGGGCCTTCAGCCTCTACAAACACGTAACCTTTCAACATCTCCGGTACCAGAACCGCTTTAACCGGCAGCTTGGCACTTTCAATTCTTATAGCAATCAAATTTGCCACATTCTTCTCTTGCCCGGCGGTGGTGCGGATAGCGAAAACAGAAGTTGGAAATGTTTTTTCTTCAGACATTCTCAGTTCTCCATTCATTATAATCCTTGCAGAACAAAAGAAATTATTTTGATGACAAACCCTACTGCACCTACTGCTCCAATGCCTAATAAACAGATTTTCGTCGATTGCCAAAGCTCTGATCTACCTGGCTTTGTGGCTAACTTTAGCAATCTACTAACAGATTGAAGGAAAGATCTTATAGCCAAGGTTTATCGCATTGTCAAACATGAGTTCTCATATAAAAGGAAATCGCACAACGGATGATAGGTGGTCACACCATTCTTGGAAATAGCCTATACTTAGGGTTTCTGAAGCAAAGGGAGAAAAGTTATTACAATAAAACACCATCGTAAAAGCTACGGATTGTAAGCTCGCTTTTAGAGGAAACGCATAGAATTGAGTGTCACAAACAAGAGAATCGCACTACAGCGAATTCACAAACTTTTCAGGCTTGCTAAAAATGTTATTCATGAAGACGAGAAATTGGCACAACGCTACATTTCTATTGCCCGAAGAGTCTCTATGGCGTCGAGAGTGCGTATTCCACGAGAATATCGGTGGCAGATTTGCAAAGGCTGTAAAAAGTTTATTTTGCCCGGTGTTAACTGTCGTGTGCGTATTCAGCAACGCAGGGAGCCTCACGTAGTCATTACTTGTGGCTACTGTGGCAAACATACGCGGTTTCCAATGAAAGTTGGGGAGAAACAGAGAGATGATAACACCAGAAATGAGACGCAGAATAAAGCGTGAGTTGAGTGCTGAGAGACCGACAGTTTGGATTGGAAAGAATGGAATCTCGCAAGAAGTTTTAGTTGAGGTAGATGGGCAGTTGGAAAGAACGGAGATGGTGAAAGTGAGGATTCTGAAAGCTGCGTTAGAAGAAAATAATGCTAAGGCAATTGCAGACGAGATTGCTCAGCAAACCGAGTCGGTGCTTGTAGAGGTTAGAGGTCACACTTTCATGCTTTATAGAAAGAAGAAGAAAACATGATAACAAGCACAGCATATTCGGATTGAATTTATAACGCTTAACTGTTACTTCTGAGTTGTTGCTCTATTTCCTTAATCTCTTGCGTTGATGGTTGCATTGGAAAATTGTATAGAGGACCGCTTGGTTTTTCGTTGTAGTATGGACGGTTGCAGTGGGGACAGCCTGAGGTCAAGAATGGTGTTCCGCTTCGAATGGCATCTTCTAACTGTGCTTGTGAAACTCCGAAGTTAGTGATGTTGCCTTTTTCGTTGAAGCCCATTTTTTCGAATCTTGCCTTTCCTTGTACTATTAGATAGCGGGCCAATTGAATTCTCCTGTAGTGGTTTATTGTCGGTGGAGAGTTATGCTCTAGCGCTGTTCCAGGTATAGGTGTGAAGGCGAAGAGTGCTGGGTAGACGCTGTTGTCTACGCACCATTGAATAGTCTTTATCATTTCCTTTTCTGTTTCACCCAAAGCTACGATGAGATGGGTGCTTGCTTTACCTTTGCCAAATACTTCTACTGCTTCCAGTAATGCATCATGCTGTCTATTCCAATCATATGGGCCATCTGCGGAGATGCCTTTGACTTGGCAGAAAATGTCTTTTGTTGCTGCGTCCAGTGAGATCCCAATTCTTTCAACACCAGCCTCCCTCAGTTTTTTCATTTCCTCTTTGTTCAAAGGCTGACAGGAGACGGATATAAGAGCCTTTGTTCCACGAAGCTTAATTTCCTTGACTAAGGCTAAGGTGTCCTCTAAAACAGTGGGATAGTTTAAGGCTTGAATGCAGACTCGCCTTATCTCTCCTCTGTGCGCAGAAGTTGCCAATTCGGACAATACTTTTTTCGTCGTGAGAGCTGGCCAAGCAACTCTAGAAAGCATGTCGGCACGGGTTTTACTGCTTCTTGCTTGCGCACAGAAGCCGCAGTTTGCTGTGCATTTGCCTTCAACGTAGGTGAGGAGGTATGCGGTCGTTGGCTTGGCGTTTAGAAAGCCTTCCATCAAACCTAACGCTATGGCTGAGCCAGATGAGACTCGAACTAGGTTGGGTAGAATTGATTTTCCTGTTCTGGTTTGGTCGAGCTTCTCTGGTGACATTGCTTCTCTACAAATCGTCTGCTAAGTATTTCAAGTCAAAAGGTTTCATCTTGTATCCAGACTTTATGCTTACGAGGAATGATTCGAAATCGCTTACAATATTTCCCCAATTCAAGGCGAAGATTCGCCTAAAGTCACTGTAGTGAGAGTAATCTTTATGAAATGACACCATGATAATGTCCTTTCCACATCCTTCACCGTCCGCGGCGAAAACTACGTTTGGATGTTCATTTGTCCATTCAGCTGCGTGTTGCACTATTTTCTCAGCTTCATCAACCGATGAGTAAGATTTTATTTTGATAAAGGTGAAAGCCAAAATTTGGTAGCCGAGCTTCGTGAAGTCGGGAATAACTGTGTAGGTTTTTATGTATTCTTTTTCTAGTTGGGCTCTCGTTCTGGTAATGGTTGGCTGTGAGACTCCTAAGATGCGAGCTATTTCTCTGTCGCTTCTCTTGGAATTTCTCAGCATTTCCTTTAAAAGTCTGAGGAGTTTTTGCTCTTTCATGGAGGACTCTATTCGTGGCGATCCTTTAAAAAGCTTGATGAACAGCAAGCAACAAAGAGAAGTTTGTGGATGTGAGCAGAATTGCTTAGGTGACTGTGAGAAGTGCAATTTTATAAATTGGGACATCAAAGCTTAATATTGCAGTTGGGGCCTAAGGTCTGTGAACTTCGAAGAACTGTTAGCAGCAGATGAAAAAAAGCTTGAAGAAACTCTGGAAAAGGCGCGGATAATAAGCCAGACATACTTTGGAAAGAAGCTCCTCTTTTATGCGCCCAGCTTTGTCTATTACAAAACAGATTATTTTTGCTCTTCGCCAACCGTTTTTCCATCAATCTCCATAACGGGCTCCTCATGTTCTCTACGATGCAAACACTGCAGCGGCATTGTCTTAAACACCATGTACCCCGCAGAGTCACCGGAGAAACTTGTGGAACTTTGTAGAGATTTGAAAAGCAAAGGCGCGGTGGGATGCTTGATTAGTGGCGGATGTTTACCAGACGGCTCTGTGCCGCTTGATAAGTTTGTGGATGCAATGGCGGAGATTAAGCGAAAGTTGGGATTAACTCTAGTGGTACATACAGGTGTAGTTAGCAGAAGTATGGCAAAGCAGCTGAAGGAAGCAGGAATAGACGCTGCTTTAATCGACATAATTGGTTCAGATGAAACAATAAAAGAAATCTACAACTTAGATGTTAGTGTGTCTGATTATAAAAACTCGCTTCAAGCATTACACAACGCTAAAATCCCAACTGTGCCCCATGTATTGGTGGGCCTTCACTACGGCGAGCTGAAAGGCGAACTGCATGCACTAAAAATGCTTGCAAACTATGAACCTTCAGCAGTCATCGTAATCGCCTTCATGCCAATCCGCGGCACCGCAATGGAAAAAGTTGAGCCACCTACACCTTCAGCAATAGGCAGAGTGCTTGTAGCTGCTAGGTTTATGATGCCGTCTACACCATTGGCGCTGGGATGTATGAGACCGAAAGGGATGCACAGAGCCATAACTGATGTTTTAGCTGTTAAGGCTGGTGTGAACGGTATCGCTTTTCCAGCAGAAGAAGCGATAAAGCTGGCTAAGTCGCTGGGTTATGAAGTTTCTTTTTCCTCTTTATGTTGTTCTCAGATTTTCGAAGACCTAGAAGACCGGGAAAATTGAGACATGAAAAAAATTGATGTGAAAGAATAAAGAGCCAGATAGAGTTTTACCTGGAAGTGAACTGCCACATTGAGCTCATTATCTGGTCTTTGGCGATTTTGATCTGTTTGCTCAGTTTTTTGGCGTCTTTTTTCGATATTCCTTGGCAGATAAGCTCTTTCTCGAACGCTTTTCTTGCTTTTCTCACTTTCCAGCCCAGTGTTATCCAAATCAGGAGGAGTTGGGAGAGTAACTGAATGATTCGAGGAATTATGCCGAGAATTGTTCGTATTCGCAAGTCGGTAGCTCCGCCGATAATTGGAGAAGTTTAATCTTCTTCCTCTTCTGAGCTTAAGCCCTTTTCCTTCATTTTGTTAGAGATTCTATCTTTAATTCTCTTCTGATTTTCTTCATGCATTTTTGGAGAGAAAGCGCCTTTACTCCCAATTTGCTTGAAAAGGTCGCCTAATCCTGTAAACGTTTTCATGTAGTCCTCTGTCATTTGCAGAGCTATGTTGTCTGGCATTCCGCTGTCTTTTAGTTCTTTGTAGAAAGCTCCAGCTGCCTTGCCCATGTTGCGTCCTGCTTCTTCGCTGAAAACGCTGGCGATGATGTTTTTGATGAGTGCTGGAATTTCGGTGGAGACGACGCTTAGGATTTCTTTAAGCTCTTCGGCTTCTTCCTTTGGGCTTTTTTCTTGGCTTCTATCTTTCTTTTCTAGCATTTTATTTTTCTCCTTTTGTTGTTAACGGAAGATGTATCGTCTTGATATTGTGATAGCTTGAGCTTTTTTGTGTTCCGCTTCAAACTTTGCTTTTTCTATTGAGCAGTTGTTGTGTTGTGTAACTGCGATATTAATGCTTGAAGACGGGGCAATTGTTTGTGGTAGTGTCTTCCTTATTCCAAACAGCTTGGTTTTACTTAAACTTGTTTTCATGTTTCATACACCTCACTATAATAGAAGGTGTGGACACTCTAGTTTAGTATCGTGAGAAAAAGTGGTCAATCACTTGGTCACTGCTCGATTAATTCGTATTTTTTGCCAAAGCCTACAACTTGGCGGACTATTCCTTCCTTTTCTAGCTGTTTTATGCGTTGTCTGATTATGCGTCTTGAGGCTGTGCCTCGCATGGCTTGAACTTGGCGTGTTATGGCGGAAATATTTAGTGGACCTTTCACGGCAAGGGCCTGTATTACGCATCGGCTCATTTCGTCTCTGGCAACTTCTGGCTTTTTGATGACTTGTTCTGCCATTTTTAATCGCGCTGCAATCTTCAAAGGTTCCTCGTATAAGCCTAAACCCACCTTTGTAAGCCGCAATGACGCTACTAATCCTGCATATTCAGGTTTTTCAAGAATCAAAGTTTCAAGAGCGTCTAAACGCTTTATTATCAGGTCTAACTTTTTACTCAACTCTTCAGCGCTAATGGTTGATTTAGGCTGTGGTTTCTTCTTGTTTTCACTCATCTCTGAGCAAACTCGCTTCGGATGGAAAAGGTATAAGGTTCTTTGTTTAAATGGTTATACTCATTTGACAGTTCTCATCCTCATAAATAGACGTTCAGGGAATGAAATAAGGAGAAGTATATAGAAGACTCTAGCTTAGAGCGTCAAACAGCAAGTTGCCCGTATTTCAAAGCTCGCCAATGCTTCTACTCTTTTTCTCTTCGCTGCACCGCCTTAGTTGCCCTGCCTGCCCCCGCAAGAGCTGACAACCCTAAAATCTCTCCTTTTGTCATATCCATTGGAATCGCAAACACAATTGTATTGCTCTGATCATAACTAATGTCTTCCAAACTCGACAAAGTGCGCAGATATAAGGCTCGATTGCTCATCTGTTTTACAGCTCTCTCCAAATTTAGGGCAGCCGTTAGCTCACCTTCACTCTTAATAATCACCGCCCGCTTTTCCCGCTCAGCCTCAGCTTGCCGTGCAATCACTCGCTTCATATTTTCTGGCAACTCTACAGTTTGCAAATTCACCGAAATGATATCCACGCCCCAATCCTGCGTCTCCTGCTCCACAATCCTGCCAATCCTATCCGCAATCTCATCCCGCCGCGCCAGCAACTGGTCCAACTCCACATTTCCAACAACATCGCGCATCGTCGTCTGCGCGTGCTTCATCACGCTGTTCCACACGTTCTGAATGTTCACCAAACTGTCCTTTGTGTTCACTATTTTCATAAACACCACAGCATCAACGGTCACGCTGATGTTGTCCTTGGTCATAACCTCCTGCCGCGAAACATCCAAAGTAATAATCCGCTTATCCTGCTTCAAGAAACTCTCCGCCAATGGCCACTTAAAGAAGAAGCCAGGACCCACTAACCGTTGAAACTTCCGAAAAAATAGGGGGGGTCGGTAGCAACGCCTCCTCCAAATAAGATGGTTCGAAGTATTCGACGACGTAGAACAGAAACTCAAGCGTGTTCGATTCTGGTATTGAGGCGTTGACGTTAAACTAAATTGCGTGCGCGTGTAGGTACGGTGTACATGGCAAAAAACACATATAGATGCAGTGAGTTCATATATAGATACATTTAAATGATTAATGCTTTCACCTATTAAAAGACATACATTAACGAGAGGGTTAAAAATGAGCGAAATGACAACCCAAATCCTCCAAGAAAGCCTAGGGAAAACGGTACTCGTACGATTAAGAGGCGGGAAAAGTCTACGAGGAAAACTAAAAGGATTCGACCAACACCTGAACCTAGTACTTGACGAAACTGAAGACACGACAGACCCGGAAAATCCTAAAAAACTAGACATTCTAATTGTCCGAGGCGACAATGTAATAATAATCTCGCCACCTCCAAGGTAAGAAACATGGGAAAGGGCACTGCTTCCTTTGGAAAGCATGGAAGAAAACTTATACACATCAAATGTAGAAGATGTGGTAGAAGAGCCTATCACATAACGAAGAAAAGATGCGCTGCATGCGGTTATGGAGCTTCACCCACTCTGAAAACTTACTCGTGGCGTACCAAAACTCTTCAAGGAGAAAGAACAAGATAGCTTTTTTAATTCTCACCAAACCGCAAGAAGAGCATCTTAAGAAAAATCTTATCTAAAACCTTGAGATACTTTAGTGAAGTGCGAAATATCTCTTATCAATCTTCACAAAGATGAGAGGACCCTTGCTGTGAGACAATTGTCTGGCTTTACGCAAAGTTGTATTTAGGACATTGAGCAGTTTTTCTTGCTCGCTTCTCCAGCCTTGTTTCTTTTCACATGCTCCAAGCTCAAGTTTTAGCAAGTTTTCTGCCATTATAGATGTTCCGCAAATTTCCCCATTTCTAACTAAGGATTCCACCAGAACATCTTTGACCTCTCTACGTCTTTTAAGTTGCCGCCACAAAGAGTCCGCGTTCTTTAACTGTTTATTCACTTTAGACCATTGAGGAGAAGCATCGTTTCCTATAAGAAGCTTGACTCTTTCATTCCACTTCTTAATCCAAAGACCAGCCCATATGCCTACAAACTCTGAAAACTCTTCAGAGTTTTCCTCGAAATACTTGTGAACCTTGTCAATCAAGTCACAATCACAATTTTCTTTACCGATCAGCCCCCAGTGCACCTTTAGGAAGTTCATCAAATCTTCGCAAGCTATCTGTAAAACTCGTCGATCTGAGCCTTGGAGATCTAACAGTGGATTACGGTCCTTCAAGCACTGCGACAGCAGCAGCTCAAGAAAGTTCATTGACGTTCCTTCCACGCTTTCTCCAATTAATACTCGGGTAGATGTCTTAATTAAGCGTTATTTATGGTATCTTCTATAACATTTTTTGAGAACTATTCTTAATCTTGACATGTAGATAGTCCGCCAAATAGATAGTTACCAAACCGAGACCTTTACGGTACCTCTAATATTGATTTCAGCTTCATAACTTTCTTATCTTCAGTTTTTATATGGGCATTATAAGTGAAACAATCATGAATCCACAAGAGTTAGAAGAACTGCAAAAGAAAAAAACCTTGCTAGAAAATGAGCTGCAATCGTTGGACGAAAGAGAAAAGACCTTGGACAAGAAACTTAAAACGTTCGAAGAAAAACTGATAATTCAAGAGTTAGAAGAAAAAGTCAAAGCGAAGCGTGAATCAGTGAACCAACTTGAATCCAGAATGAAAGAACTTGAAGAGAAATGGAAGGGACCACGAGAAAAATCAGAAGGCCCCGCCAAAGTGAAAGAACACCCAACACCACAAGTTGCAGAAGAAGCACAACAAGAAGAAATGGTGGTAATGGAACCAGACGTGACGCCGGAAAGTCATCCGAAGCCTGAACAACAGGAATCTAAGAAGAAACGAAGGTTTTTCTAGCCGTTACTCAAAGCTATCTGGAACAGAAAGGTTCAAGAATCCGAGGAAAACAAAAGCCTAGTTAGAGCATTTCATAACGTTTTTCTACCAAGCAATGATTCAAGCAACTGTGTCTACACTGCTAAAAGCAGCTCAGGAAGTCGATTAATATCTTCTATAATGAGGTCAGGCCTCTCCTTCCCCAACTCTTCTTTTTCAAACAACCCTGACAGTACAGCAACTGTTTTTGCGCCAGCAAGCTTGCCAGCTTGAATGTCAACTCCAGAATCACTAATCACTACACAATCATAAACTGGAACTTCAAGTTTGTTTGCTGCCTTTAGAATGGCATCTGGAAAAGGGGTGGGTCTCTGAACCTCTAAAGATGTTATAATCGCTGAAAAATATTGGCCGAGATGTAAGCGTTGTAGCTCTTTCTCCACCAATCTTTTAGAAACACGTCGACGGGTGATCAGAGCAAGTAGGAATTTTCTCGAGAGTCTGCGCAAGGTTTTATTGACATTTGGAAATAGTCTAGTTTTGCTTGAGGCGATTTTGTAGAAAGACTGCAAAAATAACGTTAGGAATTTCTCTCTCAAAGCATCATCTACATTTGCATTATCAAAGAAATCGTCGAGAGGAAGGTTAAGTTGTAAATGTCGAGCTATTTCCAAACCTACATTATTGGAACTTTGTTTGCTCCCAATAGCGGAGAGTGCAATTTCTGCTGCTTCAGCGAAGGCTTCTAAGGAATCAACTATTGTTCCATCTAGATCAATGAGCAGCGCTTTAGCTTTCAGTTTTTGCTGGGTCATTTTTCCATTCTTCTACATCCTTTGTTGCTGCCATAGATAAACTCTTTCGGTTTTAAGATAAGAGCGCGTCTTGCATGCGCATTCATCTTACCTTGTTATTTCCGCCTCTAAGAAGTGTGAGCCAATGCACAAATAAACCATATTGGAAATCATTACTCTCTTTTCATAACAGTTAATGCATCACGTCACTAACCGCATACACAGGAAGTTAGTAGATTGTCTGCACGTACGAAATGCAGGAAGTGTGAAAATAGAGATGCCACGGGCGAAGACGGGGTGTGTGACAGTTGCCGTTTCGTTTTAATACTCGATAACATGATGGAAGAAAGACCAATTACGGAAAAACCTCTAAAACACCAAGTCGAAAACTAAGCCAGTTGAAAAGAACGGTCTTCAAGCGAAGGAAAACGCTTAAGGATGAAATGGGGACAATCGGTAGGCGATTTCGTTTTATATTTCTCAACAGAGCACACTTTTCCATTCCGCAGCTACACCGTCGGCTGTATAATATTTGCTCTGTGCCGAGGAATCTGCCGAGTTCTTCGATTGTGTTGGCCGCCACCCGAGCTGTATCTTCTGATTTTGTGGCGTCTGGCTCGACATAAACAGCGTTGATCTTCAACTGCTCATGCTTACGGTCCATTATAGGATCTACGCGACCGATAAAACGATCATCGTGCAGGATTGGCATCACATAGCAGCCATACTTGCGTTTAGCCTTCGGCAGATAAACTTCAAAGCGGAAATGGAAATTGAAAAGTTACTCTATCATTTCACCCCGTCGACTTATATCTTTGAAAGCTTTGGATGCACACACACCCAAAAAGACAGGAATCAAACTGGGATATAAGGAAAAAGTATTTAAAACATGTAGAGTGGATAAGTGAAGCTACTGGGAGAAACCACTGAGATGGCGAGAAAAGCGCGAATAAGACTTACAAGCACCGATTACAAGCGGTTAGAAGGTGTATGTAACGAACTGAAAGCCATCGCTGACAAGACAGGCGTCAAAATGACTGGACCAATTCCTCTACCGACAAAACGACTTAAAGTTCCAGTTCTGAAGGCTCCTTCTGGGGCAGGCACTGCAACTTGGGACAAATGGGAAATGCGCATACACAAAAGGCTTATTGACATTGACGCCGAAGAACGCGTCATGAGGCGAATTATGAGAATACGGGTACCAGAGGACGTATACATAAGCATCGAACTACTCTAGACTCAGAAAGACAAATATGAAAGACTGAAAATTGCGAGTAAAATCGAAACAGAAAAGCTTAGCGCCCACATGGTTTTGTTCCACGTGAAAATCTTATAGCCATCCATTATGCCAAAAGGGATTAAGTTAAAGACAGCTATGAAAGAATTTATCCATGCACCAAAATACGCAATAAAAATTATAGAATAGTTGAGGTCGACAAAACTGAATATCGAGCCTGTCATAAGAAACACCGTAGCGAGCACAATGTTTGTTAAGGGTCCTGCAAAAGCTGTTTTCCCTATTGTTTCTCTATCACCTAGACCTGCAATCATAACAGCTCCTGGAGAAATAATCTTGAATAAAGGTGCGAAAATGGAAATCAAAGTGATTAAGGCTCCAATAGTGGTCAGTCGAAATTCTGCCCATAGCCCCTGGCGCTGCGCGGCCATCTTGTGAGCTATCTCGTGAATAAGGAAAGAAAAAGTGAGGAGAACCGCCAAAGATGCAGCTTCTATCAGAGTACGCCCTAGAAACAGAGAGGCACCTACGCCCATCACAAGCAAGGTTCCGACGGCTAAGTGTTTAAGCTCTGTTGTACTAAACCATATGATTCTATCTCGTCCTCGCGGCGGCACCATAGTGACAGTATGCTGATAAGAACGTTCAGTCTTTGATGTTTTCAGCGTTTTTGCTAGCTGTTCCCTGGGAGCTCGAGCACGCCAAGATTCTGGGCAATTATGATTTTCAGGTAGACGGTGTTCAACGCAGAAATGTTCGCCACAGTATGGACATTTAAAGGGCATGTAGGTTTCTGCGCCGCATTGCTTACATTCCACTTAGTTTGGCACCTTTCGCGTTTTCATTAGTTTTATGATTTATATGTTTGCTGCCTACGGGAAAAAAGCTACCAAACATTCTTGAACAAATCTTCTTTTTCGCTGATAACCAAATCTCTGGAAGAAGATTCTTCACCGAAGCTTATTCGATTTAATCCTTTAACAATTGCAACCGGTATTGCCTCTTTTCCTTGTCCCATCACAAGCTCTGCAGCACTAGCCAATTCGTCAACAACGGCGCTGAACTTGACTTGCATAACGTAACCAAACAGGTCTTCTGAGCCGCGGTAATCAAAGAAAGGGTCGATTCCCCCTAGGCCAATTGCAAAATTCACTTGTCCTCGTCTAAACGACCGACTATACGTGTCAGATATAATGACTCCCACATTTTTTCCAGTTAATTCTATGATGCTGGAACGTAGACGCCTCGCAGACTCATCGGGGTCTACCGGTAAGAGTGCATAACGGTTTGCGCCTTTTATATTGGATTTGTCTATTCCCGCGTTTATGTTAACCATGTCTCGTTTGTCTTCGACAATGAGTATTTCCTGTGAGGCTTTTAGAAAACGCTTTGATTCGCTCAAAACCAACTCTACAAGCTTCGGGTTTTTCCCTGTTGCTTCTGCAATTTCTAACGCTTTTCTAGAAGGTTTTACTGTATCCAGCTGAACCACGCGGTCTTCAGCCTTGGAAATCACCTTCTGCGCAACAATAAGGATGTCTCCGTCTTCAATCTCGACATTGTTGTTCTCTGCTGCTGAAACAATCAAATCGGCCAAATCATCACCTGCTTTTATAAGAGGAATACCTTCAAGCCCAAAAATACCAAGTTTCTTCACCATTTCAACTGCCTTCTAACTTAAGACTTAAAGTCTAGCCACATCAACAAGAAACCGAAACAACGCTGACAACATTTATTAGTTTATCTCCTTCTACAAACTCGAAAACCTATGGAGCTAAAACTAAACCAACATTTGACTCCTTTCAATTTGGAGAATACTCTACAATGTGGACAACTGTTTAGATGGGAGAAGCATGGTGGCTTGTGGTATGGCATAGCTGAACAGCGAGTTTTCAAAGTTCGACAGACAAACGATGTTCTTGAGTTTGAAGGCGCGAATGTTGACTTTGTAAAGAATTATTTTCGTTTAGACGACGATCTACCGCATATAATTTCTGAAATCAGCCAAGACTCTCTGATGAAACATGCCATTCAAATATTTCTTGGATTGCGCATAATAAGACAAAATCCTTGGGAGTGCCTAATTTCCTACATCTGCGCCACTCATAAAAGCATACCAGCCATCAAAAACATGATTTTCGATTTGTCAAAACAATTTGGTGATAAAATCGCTTTTGAGGACTATAATTTTTATACGTTTCCAGACGCAGCTGCATTGGCAAATGCCACTCTGGATGAACTCAGAAGATGCAAATTAGGATTTCGGGCAAAACGAGTTCGAGAAACAGCGAGAATGATCAACTGTAACAAAATCGATTTCGAAATGTTGAAAACGATTGATTATGAGATGGCTAAAGGCAAACTACTGCAGCTTCCTGGGGTTGGGAATAAGGTGGCTGACTGTGTTTTACTCTTTTCTCTGGAGAAGCTGGAAGCGTTTCCAGTGGATGTTTGGATGAAGCGCATAGTTCAGAATCACTACGCGAACCATTTTGATGCCCTGTTCATTGAGAAGCTCTCAGCGAAAAAATCGCTATATTCAAAGGATTACAACAGAATAGGTTCGTTTGCTAGAGACTATTTCGGAAAGTATGCTGGATACGCTCAGGAATATTTGTTTCATTTTGTTAGAAGCAAAGTAGCCTAAAGGTCCAGTCTGACAAGAGCAAAATCCAAGTCTATCTCCTCTTTGACTTGGAATCCTTTTCTAAGATAAAGTCCGATGGGTCCAGAAGGATTGTTCGTTGAGCTCCTTCTGGCGAAGGTTTCGACAGCCTTGAAACCACGTTTTCTTAAATCAATGATTACTTCGTTGAGAAGTTTTTTACCTAGGCTTTTTCCTCGGAATTTTTCTTCTCTAATGTAGAGGCAAGAGATGAAAGCAACGTTCTCTTCAGCTGTTCTTAGCTTTTTAACTCCGTATTCTTTGATGTTTGGGAATCTGTTTGAGGTGGAGTACTGAACGTAGCCTATCGGCTTGTTTTCAGTGTATAGTATTTTGCCGCAGTTTCCAAACTCTTCTAATGTTTTAAGAAACCAAGCGGCTTTCATCGATGCATGTTTTAGTTTTTCTTTTTGCTGCAGTTCTTGCCTGCTTTGTTCGAGAACGCTTGGGTTTTCCCAGTACAGGCAACTTCTGCATGGTTCAGGGATGTCATTGACATTATCTCGTGTAATGTTTTTGATTGAAACTTTCATATTGTCTATCTCTTCAAAATTCTCACGGAGTTGGCGGTGGAGGCGGTAACGGAGGAGCAGTTCTTGAAACAACGGTAGTTCCGGCCATGCGGTCACTTATTTTTTGATGGGGATCGCCCGGCGTTGCTAAGCTGATAATTACATCTATGAGAACTAAAATCCAGTAAATCTTACTAATGTTTCTGATGAAAGCCAAATCTAAAGCGGGTCTGTGTCCACCGAGCTCAATAGTTTTTAGGTTCATTATTTTCTTGCCAACAGTCCATCCATAGTAGAACTCGAGCAAAGCGAAGTACAAGATACTTAAGACTCCCGCAAAGAAGGGAAATGTGAAAAAGTGAAAAGGAATGGTGATAATCGCTACGATTATTGAAGTACCTATGCCCACTATTATGCTGTCGATAATAAAAGCCACAAGTCTCCTTATCCAGTGATCTTGAAGCCGTGTATCTCTTCCGACTCTTTCAAAGCCTGTTGACATAGTTTTCCACAAGCAGATTCCTGTTAGTCTTTACGATATATATCATTTCTGCCCTTTGCGAAAAAGAAAGAAAAAATGGGGAGTTTTTAGCCTTTCATAACTGCCATTGGGAACAGTTGAGCGACACGTGTAGCAATTCCTACTTTGTCGCTTACCTCCACCACTTTATCTACATTCTTATAGGCCAGATCAGCTTCCTCTGCAAGGCCAACCGCACTTGCCGCTCGAACCACCATTCCACGTTTCTCCAAAGCCCTTTTAACATCACCACCCCAGAACCTTCGTCTTGCCGCAGTTCGACTCATCATTCTACCAGCCCCGTGAGCCGTAGACCCAAAAGACACTTCCATAGCTTTCGCCGCGCCAACCAGAAGCCACGAACTTGAACCCATGCTCCCTGGAATAATAACAGGTTGCCCAAATTCGCGGTAATCAACGGGCACAGCAGGATTACCTGGTGGAAAAGCTCTCGTAGCCCCTTTCCGGTGAATCCAAACTTTCTTGCGTTGACCGTTAACTCGATGTTCTTCAATTTTAGCGATATTATGTGCCACATCATAGACAAGTTGAAGACCGAATGTTTCCGCTGGCTGCTTGAACACACGTTTAAAACTTTGTCTCACCCAATGTGTTATGGCTTGGCGGTTAGAGAAGGCATAGTTAACTGCACATGACATCGCTTGGAAATAGTCTTCTGCTTCTTTAGTATTCCCAGGGGCGCACGCAAGCTCTCGATCAGGTAAGTTAATTTTGTATTTATGCACCGCCCGCTCCATTACTCGGAGATAGTCGGAACAAATCTGATGTCCATAACCACGAGAACCGCAATGAATCATGACAGTGACTTGTCCTTCCTCATTTATGCCGAAGGCTTTAGCCACATCAGGATTGTAGATTTTGCCGACTTTCTGAATTTCAATGAAATGGTTTCCTGAGCCTAAAGTGCCAATTTGAGTTGTTCCCCGGTTTTTGGCCGTGGTTGAAACTTTATCGGAGTTCGCTGATTTCATATTGCCTCTCTCCTCACAATGTTCAACATCTTCTTTCCATCCCATTCCCTTCTCCACAATCCACGGAACCCCTTCTACTGCTAGTCTGTCGAGTTCGTTTGTTGTAATTCGAAAGTCTTTTCTGCGGCTACCGAGGCCGCATGGAACGTTGTTGAAGATCGTGTTTGTCAAATCTGTTAGCTTGGGCTGTACGTCTTCTTCGCTAAGGTTGGTCGTCAGTAATCTTACGCCACAGTTTATGTCGTACCCTACCCCTCCAGGACTGATAACCCCTTCTTCATAATCTGTCGCAGCAACTCCTCCAATAGGGAAGCCGTATCCTTCATGTCCATCAGGCAATGTTATTGCGTACTTGTAAATGCCCGGCAAATGAGTGACATTGGTGCACTGTTTCAACGTTCTATCTGTCTTCATTTTTTCCAATAGTTCTTCATCTGCAAGTACTAAACCTGGAACGCGCATGCCGGGTTTGTATTTTTGTGGGATGCGCCATGAGTAGTTATCAAGTCTTTCGAGGGGGATGTTATAGATTGAGCGTCTCTTCTGTTTTGTTTTATTCAACTCTTTTCACTCTATAAAGTGTGAACGTAAGGCTAGATATAAGTAATTTTGGTGTAGATACCAAAGATTTCAAGCTGTTAACAATTGGCGTGCTGAGTCAATTGAAACTCTATTACTGACGTATCTTTGCCTTATATTTGAAATAATCTCTGAAACCTTGGATGTTTTGCAAAATGATGCCTCTGCTCATGATAGGGTGAATTTTAATGTACTCATTTACTTTACGTACGGCGGAATCTCTTCTTGAGATTTCCTCTTCCATCTCTTCTATAGTCGCATTGTTCTTCATTTTTTCAGCTATAACGTCCGCCCAGAGTCTCAATTGGTCAGCATGCGTCTATAGGTGCTCTAAAGCGTCTGTTGTTCGGCCAAAATGCGAATAGTATAACAGCTTAGGTTTCAATTGCTTCAGTTTTTCGATTGAAGTCAATTTTGTCTCAAAATGAAAAGGCGGCGGGGTTGTCGGTATGGCGACATCGTATTCAGGTATGTAGATTCCAGCTGAATCTCCAGGAAAAACGTCTTGGCTTCTTTTTTCGTAGAAACTTTGGTGGTGAGATGCGTGACCAGGAGTTTCTATAACTGCTAGTTCAACGCCTTCTCCCAAATCGAATATCATTCCATCTTCTGCAGTTATTATTCGCTCGTTGGCAACTGGCATAAGTTCCTCGTAGAGCTTAGCAACCTTGCCTAACACCTGTTGCGCCTGCGTCCACAACTTCTCTGGGTTTATAATGTATGGAACGCCTCTCTTATGAACAATTATTTTTGCCTTTGGTAAGTAGCTAAGAAGTGCACCTGCACCTCCGCAATGATCCAAGTGAATGTGGGAAACCGCCACATGGTCAACATCTTTGACATCCACTTTTTATCTCCTTCAGTCCAGCCAACAGGTTTGGAACAGTTGCTGTGGGTCCAGTTTCAATGATTGCCACTTTATCTGCTTCTAGTACGTAGGATGCGATAAAACTGCTAAAACCAGCTGGTTTGAGATCTATCAAGGAAATGTGCCGGTCGAGTCTGGTGCTGAACACTTCTTTACACGACCACAATACCACCGCACTAGCGCTTTTAACCCTTTCAAAAAGCGAATTTTATGCAGTTCTCTAAAGCATTTCATAAATTATGACTGCCTTTAGTGTTGATGTCATAGATATGTGCAGGATGAAGAATGACGAATATCTGATGCTACAATGTTTCTATTATTTGCTATTTGATGAAGCCTGAAATGCCTTAACGCTAGATTCAGTAATAGTCAACCAGTTGCCCATCATTTGTCCAATCGACATTTTAGGAAATCGTTGTTTGAAGCCGTTATCGCATACTTCTCTCAATGTTGCTGCATAAGTGTCGCACACACATTTTCAAAGAGCTAATTTTATTAGTCACAATCGCGCAATGTTTATATTGGGAAATCCATCCTTTGGTTTCCCTTAGCGACTAGTCATCGCTATCAACGTTAAAAACGTCCCGTAACTCTTCCGGCGGCGGCGTCAACTCAGACGTTAAAGGCGCTTAGAAACGCCCTAAGGATGACCAAAACACGGTTGACCTCCAGTTACGGGGACAAAAAAATGGAGACCTGATGATCAAAGTTAGGTCTAACATGGGCTTAGCGCACACGCAACAACCCCCAAATCCAACCCACAGCAAAAGCGGCAAAAACTCCCAACTACGACACAAATCCGGTTGATCCTGCCGGACCTTACTGCTATCGGGATAGGACTAAGACATGCTAGTTGTGCGTCTCCCAGCCATGAAAGAGACGCGGCATACAGCTCAGTAACATGTGGCTAACCTGCCCTTAGGACAGAGACAACCCCGGGAAACTGGGGCTAATCTCTGATAGGTGTGGAGTTCTGGAATGAATCTACACCTAAAAGATGCCTGAATCACGCTTTAGACATCGCCTAAGGATGGGGCCGCAGCCGATCAGGTTGTTGGTGAGGTAACGGCTCACCAAGCCTATAACCGGTACGGGCCGCGGGAGCGGTAGCCCGGAGATGGACACTGAGATAAGGGTCCAGGCCCTACGGGGCGCAGCAGTCGCGAAAACTCCACAATGCGCGAAAGCGCGATGGGGCTATCCCGAGTGCCGTCCGCTGAGGATGGCTTTTCTCCAGTGTAAGGAGCTGGAGGAATAAGGAGAGGGCAAGACTGGTGTCAGCCGCCGCGGTAATACCAGCTCTCCGAGTGGTAGGGATGTTTATTGGGCCTAAAGCGTCCGTAGCCGGCTCATCAAGTCCTCCGTTAAATCCAGCGATTCAATCGTTGGGCTGCGGGGGATACTGTTGGGCTAGGGGACGGGAGAGGCCGACGGTATTCCCGGAGTAGGGGTGAAATCCTATAATTCCGGGAGGACCACCAGTGGCGAAGGCTGTCGGCTAGAACGAGCTCGACGGTGAGGGACGAAAGCTGGGGTAGCGAACCGGATTAGATACCCGGGTAGTCCCAGCCGTAAACGATGCGGGCTAGGTGTTAGGGTGGCTACGAGCCACTCTAGTGCCGCAGCGAAGGCATTAAGCCCGCCGCCTGGGGAGTACGGCCGCAAGGCTGAAACTTAAAGGAATTGGCGGGGGAGCACCACAAGGCGTGAAGCGTGCGGTTTAATTGGAGTCAACACCGGAAACCTTACCGGGGGCGACAGCAGATTGAAGGCCAGATTGACGATCTTGCCAGACAAGCTGAGAGGAGGTGCATGGCCGTCGCCAGTTCGTGCCGTGAGGTGTCCTGTTAAGTCAGGCAACGATCGAGACCCACGTTCCCTGTTGCTACCAAGGAAAGTTTCCAAGGGGCACTCTGGGAGGACAGCCGCCGATAAGGCGGAGGAAGGAGTGGGCCACGGCAGGTCAGTATGCCCCGAATCCCCCGGGCCACACGCGTGCTGCAATGGCCGGTACAATGGGTTCCTACCTCGTGAGAGGATGGTAATCCCTAAAGCCGGTCGTAGTTTGGATCGAGGGCTGCAACCCGCCCTCGTGAAACTGGAATGCCTAGTAATCGCGTGTCATTAACGCGCGGTGAATACGTCCCTGCTCCTTGCACACACCGCCCGTCGTTCCACTCGAGTGGGCTTTGGGTGAGGCGCGGTCCTTGGTGGCTGTGTCGAGCCTGAGGTTCGCGAGAGGGGAAAAGTCGTAACAAGGTGGCCGTAGGGGAACCTGCGGCCGGATCACCTCCTAAGTAAGCAATGCTTTGCTTGTGGGTTGGAGGGGAAAGATTGTCCAGTGCGCTAAGCTTGATGCTACTTTTATTTCATTGTTGAAGAAAAAATAGATGGGGTAGGCGGTTTTTAATGTCTCAATTGCTTATTCTTTTTTAAGGGTGATTTCCATTGTTGAGACGTTTCTCGGGTTGCCGCCTTCTCTGGGTGTGATCTGCTCTGTACCTATGGCGATAGCGTTGACTTTGGCGTCTTTGAAGAATCGATTGCGAACGATTTCAGCGACATCAACAGCTGTGCTTATGGCGCGACCACGTGCCTTTAATGTGACTTCGGTTGTGTTGCCCATGTTAAAGCCTGTAATGACTGCCATGACGTAGTTCATTGGAGGTTTGTTTCCGACGTAAATCACGCTTGGTTCTGTACTCATTTTGTATATCTGCCTTCTTTGTGTATATGATAACTTAAACAATTGACAGACTAATATATGAACGTATAGGAACAAAAAACTAGAATTAAAGTAGGACAATCACCGCGTGTCCTTAACTTCTTCCTTTCTCACGTGTTTGCCATCCATCTAGAGCCTGCAATGGAGAGCCTAATCCCGGGAGCCACATACCTCTACAGCCCCATGTCTAGTTGTGCTCAGTAAAGTTAATAGGAGACAATCCTTACAAGCCTTTAAGCTCATAATTCAAAAGGGATTCACAAGCATGCCAAGATTCAAACAAATTGCAGATATCCTAAAGCTCATGGATAAAAAAGAGAACATACGGGACGTCGGAATAATCGCCCATATAGATCATGGCAAAACAACTATGACAGACAGCCTTCTCACTGAAGCGGGCCTCCTAAGCCCCAAAATCGCAGGTGTGGCCCGAGCCCTAGACTACCTTGAGGAAGAGCAAAAACGAGGAATTACAATAAAAACCGCCAACATCAGCCTTCTCCACAAGGAAAAAGGCACCCTCTACCTAATTAACCTCATTGATACTCCAGGCCACGTAGATTTTACAGGGAAAGTTACACGTGCCCTGCGCGCCATAGACGGAGTGGTAGTGGTCGTGGACGCAGTTGAAGAAGTCATGGTTCAAACCGAAACGGTCACTCGCCAAGCCCTTAACGAACGCGTAAAACCCGTATTATTCATAAACAAAGTCGACCGCCTAATCAAAGAGCTCAAACTAGGTCCAGATGAAATCCAAACAAAACTCGCTCGCATAATACGTGACTTCAACAACCTTATCGCCCTATATGGCGAGGCTGAACAAAAAGAAAACTGGAAAGTTGACGCCGCAAAAGGTACAGTTGCTTTCGGTTCAGCTCTCCACCGCTGGGGTTTTACCGTCGACATCGCTAAAGAAAAAGACATCAAGTTCAACGACATAATAAATGCTTACAAGAACGAGAAAGTCGAGGAGCTAGTCCAAGAACTACCCCTTTTCAAGGCTATCCTCACAATGGTCGTCAAGCATCTGCCAAACCCCATAGAAGCTCAAAGATACCGAATTCCAAAAGTCTGGAAAGGCGACATTGACTCTGAACTAGGAAAAGCCATGATGAACGTTGACTCTAAAGGTCCAACAGTGATGTGCATTACATTAGCACAGATGGACCCCCATGCCGGACTAGTAGCCACGGGACGCATATTCTCCGGAGTTGTGAGGGAAGGAGAACAAGTATACCTTGTAGGCGCTAAAAGAGACTACCGCGTACAACAAGTTTCCATGTACATGGGTGCCTTCAGAGAGGTTGTTGGTCAGATAGATGCAGGCAACATAGCTGCGGTTCTTGGCCTTGATCAGGCAAGAGCAGGTGAAACTCTGGTAAGCGTCAATAGTAAAGATGGGATGGTTCCTTTCGAGCGCATAAAATACGTCTCCGAGCCAGTCATCACAATAGCCATTGAACCCAAACACCCTAGGGATTTACCTCGTCTTATCGATGTCATGCACCGCTTAGCCATTGAAGACCCCAACTTGGTAACAAGCATAAACAAGGAAACCGGCGAATACCTGCTAAGTGGGATGGGCGAGCTTCACCTAGAAATCGCAGTAAAGTTTCTCAGAGAATTCGCGGGTGGGGACCTCGAAATAATTACGTCCAAACCACTAGTGGTCTACAGAGAATCAACTCTGTCGCCAGGCGTAGTGGTCATGGCAAAAAGTCCGAACAAACATAATAAGTTCTGGATACAACTGGAGCCGCTTGAAAAGAATATTATTCAGTTGATTGAGAAGGGTGACTTAACAGAGGAGATGGGGCGAAAAAAAATGGGCACTGTTTTGAAAGAAGCAGGCTGGCCCACTGAACAGGCAAGAAACATATGGGCACTTGAACAGCATAGAAATATTCTGGTTGACTTGACAAAAGGCGTACAGTATCTGCGGGAAGTTCGGGACATGCTAATTTCAGGTTTCACGTGGGCCTGCCAAAATGGGCCGCTGTGTGAAGAGCCCATTCGAGGATTGAAAGTGAAGCTAATGGATGCCTCGTTGCATGAGGACCCTGTGCATAGAGGCCCGGCGCAAATTATGCCAGCTGCTCGACGTGGAATTCTTGGCTCATTCTTGTCTTCGAACCCTGTCATTATTGAGCCCGTCTACAAGATCGGCGTGTCTGTAGCAGCTCAATGGGTTGGTGAAGTTTCTGGTTTGATCACTAGAAAGAGAGGACGTATCATTGCCTCTGAGCAGAAAGGTCATTTAACGATGATTACAGGGTTTATTCCTGTCGCTGAAACTTTCGGATTGTCTGCTGAAATGAGGTCGGCTACTTCAGGGCATGCTTTTTGGCAGACTGCTTTTGATCATTGGGAGAAGGCACCGGAGAATGTAACCGCGGAGGTTATTAAGACGATTAGAGAAAGGAGAGGTTTGTCGCCAGACGTGCCCAGTGCCAGTCGGTTCATTGACCAAGCCTAAGAACTCAGCTTTCAGTGGTTTTCAACGGCATTCCTGTTGCAGGTTATGTATCCAGCGAAGGTATTAGCCATGACCCGTCACAAGCCGCTGAGTTAAGTTGCGGGAAACCTTCTCTGCAACTAGAGAACTTCATTCCCTCGTCTTCAACAAGCTCCTTAACTTTCTTCACGATTTCCAATCTCATTCTTCGTGGAAGATAGAAGCCTCGCCCTATTCGTTCTCCTTCCTCAAAGTATAAAGGCTGTAATGATTCGGCTTGCGTAGGAAAAGCTTGAATAAACCTCTTCCAGTTGTCATACCTGACTTTGTACGTACTGCAAGTGACGTGAGAAATTCCGATTGAAGCCAGCTTTCTGACAAGTATTGCAGGGCCATCGTTGAGGAAAGGAATTATGGGGTCAATGCGAACGGATACTGGGATACCTTCTTGAACCAGTTTTTCTGACGCTTTTAGTCGTTTTGAAGGGGATGCGGCAGAAGGTTCGAGAGATTTCGCGATTTCGTCGTCTTCTGTGGTGATGCTCATGGAGACCATGCTTGGAGTTCTTTTTAGTAGGTTGATATCTCTTATTACAAGAGTGGATTTTGTAACCAGCTGAAGCTTGCAGTTGTGTCTTAAAAGAATCTGTAGACATTCTCTAGTTAAGCCTAAAGTTTCTTCTAAAGGCGGGTAGGGGTCGCTAGAATTGGCGATGGAGATAAGTTCGCCGTTTAGTTTAGTAGCTTCTTTTTTTGAGTCTTGGAATCAGGTTTTTCTTTGGTCTACAGCGAAAAAAATCTGGAATGTAAGAACTGACGTAACAGTATACACATCGATGAGAACACCCTGTATATGGATTCATAGTCAGCTTTTTGGGGGAGGTGCATAGTTTTGATTTCCAGGGATCGAAAGGTGTGATTAACATAGGTGGCTACATCAAAGGATGGCGTCGAAACATTTAACTATTAACGAGGTTGCTTCGCACGAGCTCTGCTCTGTATTATGGAAAAGAGGAGAAATAGGTCTGCGTGTAAGACGCCTAGGGTCTCTCTAGATTTTGTAATAAGGCTTCTGAAATGGTTCAAACCACTCGATGCTTTTTTTTTGGCATGTGTGCATGAAACTCAACATAGCGTTAGAGCTAAGGTTCATTCTTGCGTAAATATGCGCGCCGAACTCACGCGGGCTTTGAGAAGAGGGTAACAATGAAAGAGAGACTAAGTAACATATTCACTGGGGAGGATGTGAACTCGTGACTAGATATTTCTTTATAATTCTGCTAAACTCGTCGTTGCAATCACCAACGAATTCTAATTCAATCAATGAAAGTTCTTCAACTGTCATAGATACTTTGGACATATTTCCCAAATTTAACACTATAGTAGACTTCTTTCGCTTACAAAAATGTAAAAGTTATCTATCAGAAAGGATTTTATGCATTCTAAGGGAGCTTTGTCCTTGAAAGCTTTTTCTCAAAATGTAGAGCGACTGCTGAGCCATCTAAGCAGGTTCAAACCAGAAACATTCAATGTAGTTTTGATGCCTGACTTCTTTTTGGATCGTTTCATCTCATGGAATGGAAACGCGAGACATTTTTCAAAAAGTATATCTGAAGTTGTGAACCGTAAGGGGGGGAGTATAGATAATGTGGCGCAAATGGAGACTAGGGGAGGTAACGCTGTTAACACTGCGGAGGCGCTGGCTTCTCTAGGCATGAACGTGTTTCCCATTGTCCACACAAGTAAGCTTGGGCTTAGCCTACTCAAGCTAGGCCTTCAACAATTAGACATTGATCTTTCGTACGTTAAGGTAAATGGCACCGTTTCTATTACAACAGCCTTGGAATTTACACAAGGCAGAGAGAAGAAAAATGTAATGCTGCGTGATCTCGGATCTTTAGAAAAATTCGGTCCAAATAACCTCATAAAAAAAGATTTTTCTCTCTTAGAGAAGACTGATTATGTTTGTGTTTTCAACTGGGCTGGTACTCGAAGACACGGAACAGCACTTGCAGAGACAGTGTTTCACCATGTTAAAACTGAGGGCAGAGGCAAAACTTACTATGACACTGCCGACCCGCTTCCGAATAAACCAAAAATACCTGAACTGGTCGAGAAAGTTTTGCTTCGCAGCGATTTGGTAGATATCTTGAGCGTAAACGAAAATGAAGTCATTACCTTTGCTGAGTATGTAGCACCTAAACGATTGGCCAAACTTCAAGAACAATGTAAGTCCATGTCGGCTCTTGCGAAAGAATGCGCGAAGATTCTAGCTCAAAGATTTACCAGCCGTATAGATCTCCACGCCACAACCTATTCCGCTACTTTTACAAAAAATGAGAGCACCGTCATTCCTGCTTTCAATGTTAAGGCTTTGCGGGCAACAGGCTCAGGTGACGCTTGGAATGCAGGCAATATATATGCAGACGCAAACGATTTTCCAGTTGACCTGAGACTTATGTTTGCAAATGCTGTTGCAGCTTATTACATTAGCGGCCCAACCGGTGAACACCCGCAGGTGTCGCACCTCCGCAATTTCCTTCAAAGAACACTTAGCCAAAGTAATCGATAGCGGTCATCTGTGCTGTGATTAACTGTGAAGCGCTACAAAGCCTTAGCCGTCAAGACACAGTACTGGAAACCTAATGTGGACTATATTTCCAAAATGGTTGCAGCTTTGAAAGGCAAGGTCCAGGATGGTGACATTGTAGTAGTTTCTGAAAAGGCGATTTCGACAGCAATTGGTAACATTGTAGATGAGAGTGTAGTGAAGCCAAGCTTGACAGCATGTTTTCTAGCTAAATATTGGATGCGATATGTTTGGGCATATGTTCTTGGGCCACTCTGCCACTTGCGAAAGAGAGCAATTCTTCACTTTAGAAATTATCCTATCCAAGAAGGTAGTGCTCATAAACAAGTAGCGCTGCAATATTGCGGCTTTTTGCAAGCGTTAATGCATAGCTCTGAAGGCGGAATTGATGGCAGCAATCTTCCATACTCGTATGTTAGTTTGCTCCTGAATAACAGTTATCGTGTAACAGAAAGAATTCGTTGTAGCATAGAAGCAGAGCTTGATAAAAATGTAGGTGTCATGATTGTTGATACTGATAAAACGTATTCTTGGAGAAACTTTCATTTTACTCCCAGACCTAAGCCGATTAAGGGAATACTGTCTGTAGGAGGTTTTCTTAGCTATATCGTCGCGCGGGTCTTGAACTTAAAGAGAAGATCTACTCCGTTGGCTCTTGCTGGCATAAGTATGGGTATCGAAGAGGCTTTAGAGGTTGCAGAGTTGGCCGATCGTGCTCGAGGTTTTGGCGCGGGAAGGACAATTTGGAGCATGGCTGAAACTTTCAACGTTTCTTTAACAGGTGTTTCTTGGAAAATGCTGGAAGAAACAGAACACAGGCCTATTGTTGTGGTTAGATCGATACATTTTGTGCGTGTCTAGTTTTGTGTTTTTTCCTAGTAGTCCAGTGAAGGTAAGTGACTAAGCGTGCGCATCGTAAAGCCCATATAGTGAGATAAGTTACTTGAAGTATTGCTGACTCAAAACTGGAGAAACTAAGATGAGTTCAATAATTAAGCAGATGGGCACGTTTTTCAACCCGAAATCAGTTGCAGTAGTTGGCGCCTCCAAAAAAATCTACAAGGCAGGGCATGTAATTTTCAAGAACTTCGCTGAAAACAAGAGAAGAGGTGTATTCAAGGGAGAGTTATATCCAGTCAACCGCCATGAAACCCACATTCTGGGATACAAAACTTATCCTTCACTAGCCAAAATACGTGGGGGAATCGAGCTTGTTGTAATTGTTGTGCCTGCTGTGGGTGTTCTCAGCGTTATGAAAGATGCTGCTGCAAAAGGCGTCAAAGTCGCAGTGATAATTACCGCTGGATTCAGCGAAATTGGAAAGACTGAACTTGAAAACGCTGTGGTTTCAGTTGCAAAAGAAGCTAACATTCGAATTTTAGGACCTAACTGCCTTGGCGTCTACGACATAAGCACTGGAGTCGACATGTTGTTCTTGCCAGAAACAAAAGTGCTAACAACTGGGGACGAATTCGTTGCAACCCCTCGCCCTATGGCGGGACATCTTGCAATGATTACTCAAAGTGGCGCTTTTGGCGTTGCTGCACTTGATTACTTGAGTGGAATGCAGATGGGTGTAAGCAAGTTCGTGAGTTTCGGAAATAAATGTGATGTAGCTGAGGCTGAGATGCTTGAATACTTTCTTCATGACGACGAAACGTGGGTGATACTTCTTTATGCTGAAGCTATAGAAGCTGGTAGGGAATTCATGAAGGCTGCGGAGAAAGTTACAAAAAGAAAGCCAATAGTTGCCTTAAAGAGCGGGAGAACTAAGGCTGGTGCTAGAGCTGCTGCTTCTCATACAGGAGCCATTGCAGGGTCGGACAAAATCTATGATGCGGCTTTTGCTAAAGTGGGTGTCATTCGCGTTAAGGATATGGAAGAATTTTTTGATGTTGGCAAAGCTTTTACTTTTCAGCCGCCGGCTGCTGGAAATAGCATTGGAATTCTTACTGATGCGGGAGGGCCAAGTGTGATGGCTGTTGATGAGTGTGAGTTACGGGGTTTAACGGTTGAAACGTTCTCTGATGAGGTTCTTGAAAAGTTTGAAAAGTTGAAAAGGGAGGGAGGGCTGCCCAAGTTTGCTACCACCTTGAATCCGGTTGATATTACGGGTTCTGCAACTTCTGAGATGTTTGAGCTCTCAGCAAGGATTTTGTTAGATGCACCTGAAGTTGACGGTTTAATTGTGTTGGGTCTGCATCATACTCCCGCTTTGCAGGAAGATTTTGTGGACCGAATAGCGAATTTGGCGAAGAGTTATACAAAGCCTGTTGTTGCCTGTGACATTGGAGAGACAGAGATGGCGTTGTTTATCCGTTCAAGATTTGAAAAGCTGGGAATTCCTGCTTACTCTACACCGGAAGACGCGGCGCGAGCGATGACTGCGTTGGTGTATTACGGTAAATATTTGAGGAAAATAGATTGCTTTAATGATTATTTGGAGATCTATGCGAAGAGACATGGCGTTAGCTTTTGATGTTGGTGTCTAAGTATATTGTTAGTTTGACTTCGTCGCTGTCCTTTAGCGACAGTGTTTTGCGTAGATGAACTGGTGCAATGATTTCTAGGACATTGGGTGGATGGTTTGTTTTTTCGGGGAGGACAATGGCTCCTTTGATTTTGTTCATTATCAATACATTGAAGCATTGGGCTTGAGAGAAACCCTCTGCTGGGGTGATTTTGATGCCTTTAGACTCTTTTAAGATTTTTTCTAGTTTTTTTGTTTCTCTTTTTGGAAGGTGAATGTTTAATGTTCCAAAGTAAGGGGTAAAGCTTAGTTTTTCTTTGATTTGCCTTGTTGCCCAGGGAATTCTGACAAATTGGCTTCCAGTTCCTTCGCCGCTGAATACGTTTCCTTTTATTGTGACTGTGTTCATCTGTTGACCTTCGATGTGGAAGACCTAATTGCCAGCTTGTTGGTCTGCTTTCGGTTATTTCTGGGTTTTTAGCCATTCAGTTACTTTTTGGAACAAGGGGTTGGTTGACATGTCGATGACTGGGACGATGATTTTTTCTTTTGTTTCGATTATGGGTTTATAGGTTGGCATGGGAGTGTAGCTTAGGAAGGCCCAGTAGATTCTTCTTTTTTCTATGAGTTCTTTTGCGGCTGCTTCGGTGTTTATGGACAGGGGGAAGTAGATGAAAGCTATACCTCGGGCCCAGTATATGCCTGCTGTTTTTCCTCCAGCGATGATGCTTGTGAATCGTGCCAGATCGTCTGGTGTTGGGAATTGGGTGCGTTCAATGACTATGATTTCTTTGAAGGGTTCGTATTTTATTGTGAGTTGGTTCATTTTGTTGTTTTCTCCGTGTCTTCCTTATTTACTGCGGCTTCATTTTTATTCTCTTCGCTTATTTTAGGTTTGTATTTGTGCTTTTAGTGGTTTCTGGTTGGAGCGTGTAACCAGCTGAGCGGAATCGTGGCATAACATAATTTATCATGCAACGAGAGTTCAAAACGATTGGATGAGCACGCGACTTTATCTGCAATGATGTATGCTGTTGAAGACTGAAAGCTTTAATGGCGGGTTAGCTGTTTGGTTGTTCTCCGTTTTGTTGTGTGCCAGTTCCCTCTATACCCAGAGGCATACTTCACCACGCTAAACATCCGCGCCCACAAGTTGACGAACCACAAAATCGAATAAAACGGTGTATAATACAACAGCCACTTGTGATTATACTCTCCATACGCAAACCGTAGCGCAACCGCCTGAGCCATCATGCCTACGAGTAATGCATAACCGCCGAACCACAGTAGGTTGAGCACAAACAGAATCCTGTCGGGTGCAAACCAGAACAAAAACGGGAAACTGATGACTGCGGCGAACTCCACGAAGGCCCCAAAATACTCTACAACCAGACAATACCATAGCAGCAAACTTAGCCAACGTCTCTCTAGCAAAATATCTCGATGAACCCCTAACACGTTGTGGAGCCAGCCAACGAACCATCGAAGCCGCTGACTCCAAAAGCTATCAAGATCTCTGGGTGCAATAGTTCCACACCGCGCTGCATTCAAATATCCCACTCCGTAACCGCGCTTTTGCAGCTCCAACGTAATCTCAGAATCCTCGGTGACCGATTTCAACCTTCTACTATTCAAAATGTCCCTAAGCACACCCGCCTTAAATAGCCCAATCGCTCCGGGAACTACTAAAACAGCGTTTCCCAAAGCCTGTGCACACCGAAAAACGCTTAGCCCTTGACTATATTCTAGCTGCTGCAAAACCACAAGCGGATTATCCTCGGCCTCGCCGTCGCTGGGATGAACATAACCAGTCACCGCTACCTTTCCATTTCTAAGCATGTATTCCACTAGACCTCGCAGCGCGTCCTTATGCCACCAAGAATCTGCATCCACAACCGCCACAACCTGGCCCAAAGCACGATTCACGCCTGTTCGCAAAGCCTCAATCTTCCCTAAATTCGCCATATGCCGCACAACTCGCCCCTTAACCTTCGGATGCCGCCGCATGTTCAACTGTAAACTTGCAAACGCCACCTCATAACTAGCATCAATACTCCCGTCATCTATGACAATAACCTCTACAGGTCCAGGATACTCAATTGTACACCGGAACAAGCTGTCAATGCACCGTGGCAACTTTTTCTCCTCATTGAAAGCCGGCACCACAAACGATACCATAGGATAAAACCCCACCCTATGTCGCTTCGCGTGACGCCGTGACATCCAGGCACCAACCGCTAACAAGCCTCCAACTCCGATACCTAAAAAGGTAAACCACGAATAATACAGCATAACAGCAGCATACCATAGCCAACCTGCGGGCTGAAGCAAAGGCTCGTATCCGAACACTGTCATTGATAACCATTGAGCCAAGACGGGGAAGCCCCACCAGGAAACGAACGCGAAGATGAAAGGCAGCACCAATAGTAGATAATAGAGACGATTGGTTTTTGGCTTTGAAACCGCCACCTTTCTCCCTTCAACAAAACACTACAGCTTGAACGTAAAATAAGTCCTATTCCTCAAAATATAATATTCCAACAGGAAAACATGACACTAGCCCATAAATGACGTGCGTGCCATCTTAAGAGACAGCTTGCGATGCTTGCCTGTGGACGAGTAACCCTGTTATTATTCTCTGCTTGAGAATGCGCGGATCTAAGTTGTTTCTGCTGTTGGTGGGCGCGGCATTAGTCATAATCTTGACTGTTTTTTCTTTTTTGGCATTTCAGACTGAGAATTTATGAAAGGGTACGCTAGGTGAGCCATGGTGTTAAGGTTTTTTTATCCAGTATATTGTTGGTCCGCCTTTAATGCGGGGGGAGTTATTGTTGTTAGTGTTGTTAGTATTGTTGCTTAAGGTTTCAATGATTTCTTTGTAGCTTTGCATGTATTCACAGCCTTTCTTTGTTGTCTTGTAAATGTTCTTTCCTTTTCTGTTTATGATTTCAAGTAGCTGTGTTTCCAACAGCAATTTGAGGTACGTGTTCAATTGGGCAAAACTTAGGTTGGCTTTGTACATGATTTGAGTTTTTAATGCTCCGTTTTTGGCGATGTCGAGCATTTCTGCAATGATAAATAAGCGGTCTCTGCGTTTGTGCGGGTTGTTCCAGTTTATCAATCTGTACACCTTGTCTAGAAATATCGTCTATAACATTCACGGGTGAGGCGGGTTAAAAGGGGTGTTTCGTAAGATTCTATATTCCGTGGGGCGACATATTTTCGTGCGCACATTTGGCTTGACGTTTGTGAAAGGGTCTTGAAAGTTTTCTTGTTGAGTAGAACAGTTTGGTTAATTTGGGAAGGTGAGGCGTCGTTTTTTGACGTTTGGATGGTGTTGTGGGTGTATTTGTGTGCGACGTTTCTACGAGAATGTTTATTAAGACTTCAGATATCATACGCTCTGGGTCGAGAAAATGCTCAACCAAAGATTCTCCACAATAATCCTCCTAACAGTCATAACTATGGCAGTTGCAGCAGTAGTCATAACTTCCGGATTACTCTTCGGAAGCCAAACAATCAACAACCAAGGCAACGTCAACTCCGTAGGGGTAGGTGTCTACTGGGAAAACGCGTGCATAAACGAAATATTAACAATTGACTGGGGCTATATGGAGCCTGGCGCAAGCCAAAACGTCACCATCTATATTCAAAATGAAGGCACAGTCCCTATGACGTTGAACATGACAACCGACAACTGGATCCCTTCTTCAGCTTCCACATACATGACGTTGAGTTGGGACAGCGAAGGCAGCCAAGTTAATGCCAATTCGGTTCTGGAAACGGTCTTAACCCTATCAGTAGCATCAAACATCAGTGAGATTAGCAGCTTCAGCTTCGACATAACCATAACAGGCACCGAATAACACATTCAAAATCTCCCATGTTCTTTAAACCCATGTTTTCCCTTTTTATTGGTGACAGAGAAACCTTTCAGAATGTTGTAAGTTTTCATAAGGGAAAAATACGAATGCGGCGCGCGCGCCTTGTTGTTTATGAAAAGTTATGGGCTGAAGGAGATCTATTCTTTTGATAAGCATTTTGATCGATTAAAGGACATTGTGAGGTTGTCTAAGATTTAGTGTCCAAAAAGTTTTATCTGCGTTCGTGTGTGCTGCGGGTGCGATTCTGAAACTCGGGTCTGAAAGTGTTTGTATTCGCAAGCAAATGATGCTGAGATATTTGGAATAGTTTATTTTTGTGTGGTGTGGTTTTTGCGTTTTGTGCGCGTTGGAGTAACTTTTTTTCGGAATGCTATTATTCCGAAGGCTGCAAGAAATGCTATGAGGATTGTTATTGTTCCTAGGGGAACCTCGGGGACCACATTGTTGAGAGTAGTGGTATAGTGAGTAGAGGTTGGGTCAATAGAGGTTGTTCTAGGTATTGTATCTCCTGTTTGTTCAGTGATTATTACTTCCCAGAGTCCAGCCTTGTCTGTGATTCCGTTTAATATTTTATCATAATTACGGGTGTAGGAAGTTTCTTTGTAGCGAGTCTTGCCTTCGGGGTCTATAACGGTGATGTCGAATGGGGTTTTTGTTGAATAAGTGATTATTCTTACTTTTTCACCCATTTCAAAGGTGCTTGCTGTGGTGCCGTCTTCTTTTGCGACGTATACGTTTATTGCATACGTTTGTTGTGCTAGAGATAGAATTATTACTACAGCGAATGCTATGGTCGTTAGAATGTGCCTGCTCTTTTGCATATGTTCACCCTTTCTGGCTTCTTATTTGGGAGGTAGAAGTTTAAAGGTTTCTGTTATGTTGTACTAGAAAATGTATTCTAGTTTTCTATTTGTTTAGTTCGACTGGTAACAAAGATTCGAATTTTGCGAGGTTGTACGTGTCGAAAATGGTTTTCTTTGAGTCGATTTGAAAACTGTTAGTATAGATAGTGCGAAAAGAATAAGGTATGCGAGATGTGGAATTAAAAGCTCTAGAGGAACTGAAAGGGGAAAGTGGAGAAATGATGGGAGTAAAACTGTTAAGGTGGGCACAGAAAGAGACAGGTGTGACAGCGTGCCTTTGAGTAGCTTTTGCATGTCTTTTGTTTTGAGCATTATTGCCACTGCGACTAGGAAGCTGCTCCATTCTAGGATGATGTTGGTTTGGCTAAGTATGGAGATTGATAGGCCGTACCATGTTGACGTTATGGGCCAGAGAAGTTGGGCTCCTTGTGCTTGTGCACCGCCTGTTATGAAGTCACCGATTAAGCTGTGTTGCGCCAATGCGGCGAAATAGGGTATTGCTTTGCTTCTGTATCGGATGAAGAGTGGGATGAATATTGCTGTTGTAGTTATGATTGAGTGGGTTATGGTTCGGTGTTCCACGCCGGGGATTAGTATGTCTACGTCGGGTATCAACGAGAGTAGAAATATTAGTGGTAGATTGATTTTTTGTTTGAGAAGCTTCGCTGACGCCTTGGCGAATAAGTAGCCTAGTGATAGGTGGCCTACAGCAAACATGTTGTTCCCCGAATCAACAATGCTATCATATAGATATTCTTTGTTCTTAACAGAGATTGTTTGGACAGAAAAAAGTGGGATTGTTTAGTCATTTTCGTCGTTGCTGTGTTTTCTCGGAAACAAAGTGAATGATTTGGTGTGCGTTAGGAGGACTTGTTTCAGCTTTAGATGTAAGCAAACATATTAGTTTGATTCGCATACTTGATGTTTTTGGGAGAAAGTGCTAGGAAGGCTCTCGTTGTCCGTTGCGAAGGGCGGTTTTCTCATGATAATGCTCTGCGAAGATGCTGTAGCGTGTTCTCCTTCCAAAGGTTAACGTCTTCGTTTCGTAGAATGCAACCGGCAGCGTCTTGGTGGCCTCCTCCAGACGCTTGAACCAAGCCTGCGACAGTTGCTTCAGCTAAAGTGGCGAGGTCGGTTTTTGTTTTGCTTCCCCTTCGCAAAGACACCTTTAGCGTTTTCTGAGTTTCAGGGGACATTACGGCGATTATCGTGTTTGGGTTGCTGTGCTGTAGCTGCGTGGCTATTTGGCTGGTAATGTTGAATTTGGGTTTTAGCGAGTAAAATACTACTCGGGTATCTAGATGAAACTCGGCTTCAGAGTCAAACTGTTCCAGATATTTTCTTAATTCTTCGTCAACTTCTCTCCTAAACCTGTGGAGGAGTCTGGCTTTTTTCGTTTTGCCTTCCAGCAACGCTGTAGGGTCGTCCAATTGCAACGCTTCGTTCAAAGCTTCAACCGCCACTCTTGCACCAGAATAGTCTGAGTGTTGATAGCCAGCGTTTACAAGATGTGCCATAATCATTAGGGGAGAGCGAAGCGCGGTTGGCTGGTCGATGGTTTTGAAAGGATAAAGAGAAGGATAACGGTGTCTCACTTCTTCTAGCAAGTCTCTGCATTCTTTAGCTCGATAATCTGCAACTGCGCCTACAGCACCTACCCAACACGTATCATCTTCCTTTGTGTAATGCTTGTATAGGACGTAGGAATAGCATGATGCGGGGATGTTTCTAAGATTAAAGTTCAACGGGTTTATGTGGACGCATCTTTCAGGCCACCTGAGAGATTTTGATTGAATATGATGGTCATATATCAACATACGTGCGCCAAGAAAGCTTAGAATGTTCTTAATTTTCTCTATGGAATTTGTAAGCGCGAGATCAACTGAGACTATAAATTTTGGTTTTTCTTCTTGTAGTTTCTTAAGAAGTCTCGGTGTTAGCTCAACTGAATGCTTCTCTGGCGAGGCGAAATTGAGAAATCCATGTGTGGTTTGCTTGGAAACCAGATTAAGGAGGGTTGCAGTGGCGCAGCAACCGTCCGCGTCGTCGTGAAAGAGTAAGAAGGCAGAGTTTTCTGTGAAAATAGGGGATAATATTGTCTCTGACTGTTTGATGATTTTTAGCCAGTTTTCCAAAGGGGTCAACTTCAAATTGTCGCCAGTTGCTAGGGGCAGAATCAACAGTGGTTGTCTGGGAAGTAGTTATTAAGACTTAGATTTAATGTAACCGAGTTTCACAAGCTTTCCAATGACTTTTGCTGCGTTGTTTTGTGAGGAATCGTGTTCGGTGTCCAGCAGCACTTCAGGGTTCGAAGGCTCTTCATAGGGGTCTTGAATCCCCGTCATGTTAGTTATCTCTCCAGCGAGGGCTTTCTTGTAAAGCCCTTTCGGATCTCGTCTAATGCATTCTTTGATGGAGCAGCTTAGGTAAACTTCGACAAATTTGGGTAGGTTTTCTCTTGCGTAGGCTCTAGTGCTTCTGTAGGGCGAGATCAGAGAAACGATGGCGTTTACGCCGTTTCGTGTTAGGAGTCTGCAGACGTAGATTATTCTTTTGTTGTGTGTGTCTCTGTCTTCCTTGCTAAAACCAAGTCCTTTGCTAAGGTTTCTTCTCACTTCGTCGCCGTCAAACAGCTCCACCTTAAGATTCCTTTCTTTCAATTCACCATGTAGTTTTTGAGCAATCGTTGTCTTCCCCGAACCAGGCAAGCCTGTCAGCCAAACTACAAATCCTTGATCTTCTTGGTTCATTTACGTCACCTCTTCAACGATTTTTCCTTCCATGTCTTCGGGAACTGGAATTCCCATGATTTTAAGCACGGTTGGAGCAAAATCCAACAGGTTTATGTCTTTTATTTTTGTGCCTCCCATTTTTCGTTTGGGATCGTAATACAGGAAGGCTCCATAGTGGGAGTGCACAGCATCATCAGGGCCTTTGTCGTTTTGAGGTAGATAATATGAATCATAGCCTAAAGTTCCTGCTGAACGCCAGCTCAAGTCGTCAAAGTAGACTGTAAGGTCTGGATAGTCGCCTATGCCGTTTGGATAGATTTCCTCAGGAGTGTACACTTTTGTGTCCCATTTTTCGCCTTTTGGCCCTCGAATGGTTTTCAAGTCGTCTGTTATTTGGTCTCTAAATTTCTCGTAGTTCTTAGGCTCTATGACTCCTTGGGGGTCTCTTCCTTTGATGTTAAAGAACATTCTTGCGTGGTAGCCGCCCCATCCCCAAGCTTGGGTTTTGGGCCAGTCAACTTCTGTTTTTGCAAGCGAAGTTCCTCTTGGCGGTGTTTTCTTGAGTTTTAGATATTCTTTTTCAATTAGCCACTGGTTGACGCAGAAGGCTCCTTTCATTCGTTTGGCGCCGTGGTCTGATACTGTAATCACCGAGGTGTTATCGTCTGTAAGTTTTAGTAGTTTGCCAATTTCGCTGTCGATGAGCTTGTAGTAGTCCAGAATGACGTGCTCGTATTTGTTGTTAGGTTTGTAAAGATGGTGTTCCTTGTCAAAGAATTTCCAGAATGCATGATGCACTCTGTCTACGCCTATTTCAACGAACATGAAGAAATGCCAAGGCTTGGTTTTAGCGAGATATCTCAGAACTGTGAAGTGTTGCTTTGTCATTTCGTGAAGCTGCTTTATCATCTTGTCTTTGTCATCTGTTCTA